>JAPLFF010000001.1 GCA_026390775.1 Ignavibacteriales bacterium
CCACAGCGGGTTGACAAACAATTCCAATTACGATGAGATCGGTGCAAAAGATTTAGTCTTTGCTTTCCCTTCAGTAACACAATTCGGATGGACAAAATATTATGTGGATGTAACGGTACCGAGTGATCCAAAAGTAAAATCGCTATCGGTAAGAATTCATCCGTACTCAAGATTTACCGGAACAATATACTTTGATGATTTGGAAATTGAAGTGATTAATACGGTCACGGATGTAAAGAACAATCAAGTCATTCCGATGACATATTCTTTATATCAGAATTATCCTAATCCATTCAACCCGAGTACAGTCATCAGTTATACATTACCAGAAATTGCAAGAATTACACTGAAGATTTATGATGTTCTGGGCAGAGAAGTAAAAACGCTGATCAATGGAGAACAACCTGCCGGAGTCTATAAATTAAGTTGGAACGGTAATAATAATTTAGGTTCCAAAGTTGCAAGCGGTATTTATATTTATAGAATAGAAGCAGGCAGCGGTAAATTCATTCAGACTAAAAAAATGATCTTACTCAAGTAACAAATCCTTCGGAGCCGGAATGAGCTTTTATTCCGGCTCTATTTTTTACTAATTAAATTTATCGTATCGGTTCTTTTAAAGAACAAAAGTTAAAAATGGATGGGTGAATTTAATGTTCATTAAAAATTTATATAAGTATATATTATTTCTTCTTCCTGTTTTCTTTTTATTGAATCAAAATGCTTTATATGCAGGCACAACCGGAAAAATTGCAGGGAAGGTTTTTGATAAGAAAACGGGTGAAGCGTTGATAGGCGTTACGATTCTTCTTGTAGATACAAAGATGGGCGCCGCCTCGGATATTGACGGAAATTATTTCATAATAAACATTCCTCCGGGAGTTTATGAGCTTAAAGTAAGTCTTATAGGTTACGCTCCTGTAGTGATTAAAAATGTCCGGGTTTCGATTGATCAAACAACAAGAATTGATTTTGAAATGTTGGAACAAGCTGTTCAAGGTACAGAAATCATTGTAACAGCGGAAAAACCTATTGTAAGAAAAGATTTAACCTCCACTGAAGTGAAAGTAAGCGGCGATAAAATTGCATTGCTGCCTTTGGAAGACGTTCAATCCGTTGTAAACCTTCAAGCAGGAGTTGTGGACGGACATTTTAGAGGCGGTCGAAGCAACGAAGTAAAATATTTGATTGACGGAGTTTCTGTGAACGACGCATTTTCCGGCAGTTCGGCTTTGGAAGCAGAGGTTAATAGCATTCAGGAAGTTGAAGTTTTGACTGGAACTTTCAACGCAGAATACGGCGAAGCACTTTCAGGTGTTGTTAATCAAGTTACAAAAATTGCCGGAGATAAAATTACCGGCGAGTTCTCGGCATATTCCGGAGATTATTTCAGTCCGAGGAAAGATTTGTTCCCAAACATCAACCTCCTCGATCCATCTAAAATTTATAACCTCCAGGGAAATGTGAGCGGACCAATTCCGGGAACGAGTAATCTTTTAAAATTTTTTCTGTCCGGCCGGTATTTATATGACGACGGTTACATTTACGGTAGACGCATGTTCAATCCATCTGATTCATCAAATTTCTCCGCGAACGATCCGAAAAATTGGTATGTAGGTGCTACCGGGGATAATAAATATGTTTCAATGAATTATAATAAAAGACTTACACTGCAGGGCAAACTGTCATTAAACGTCGGCGGTGGAAAAGGAATTGTCTTTAACGGATTATACCAGGATAATCAATACAGAACTTACGACAATCTGTTCCGGTTAAATCCCGACGGGGACTACACATATTACCAAAAAAGCTATTTGGGAAGTCTAAATTATACACTTGTTCTCAGCAATTCTGCTTTTATAGATTTTTTGGGTTCTATGTTTGTAAGCAAGTATCAGCAATATGTTTTTGAGGATCCGTTTGATCCACGTTATGTTAAACCGGAAAGGATGCGCGATGTGAGCGGCAATGCATTCTTAACAGGCGGAACGGAGAATTGGCATTTCAACAGGACAACAACAACCTGGAGCGCAAAGACAGACTTGACCTGGCAGATCAATAATATACATCAATTTAAAACCGGTCTTGAATTAAAGCTTCACAATCTTGACTATCTCGATTATCAAATTGTAATTGACGCCTCGAATCAATACAAACCGACATTGCCAGCTCTTGGGTCATTCAATTATAATACATACAATACTAAGCCGTACCAGTTTGCATATTATGTGCAGGATAAAATTGAATTGGATTATTTGGTTGTGAATATTGGCTTTCGTCTGGACTATTTTGAACCCGACGGAAAATATTTAAAGAACCCGGATAACATTGCTGCACTGGACGGATTATTACCACCGTTCCCGGATTCATTAATGACAACAGCAAAAGCTAAATATCAATTTAGCCCGCGCATCGGAATTTCCTATCCGATCACGGATAAAGGCGCAATACATATTTCATACGGTCATTTTTTTCAGATACCGCCTTTCGAATACTTATATCAAAATCCGAATTTCCGAATACCATTAACAGGAGATTTTCCAAACAACATAGGCAATACCATAGGCAATGCTGATCTTGCGGCTCAGCAAACAATTATGTACGAGATCGGGTTGCAGCAGGAACTCACACCCGAGATTGGAGTTACCTTAACAGCGTATTATAAAGATATCAGAAATCTCCTCGGAACAGAAATTCATATTAAAAACGATTTTAGAAAATTCAGCAAGTTGATTAACAGAGATTACGGTGCGGTAAAAGGATTTACCGTTTCGCTCGAAAAAAAATTCAGCGAAGGATTCGGAGCTAGTCTCGATTACACTTTCCAGATCGCGAAAGGAGACGCATCCGATCCGAACGACGCATTTGATAAAGCGCAGGCTAATCCCCCGATCGAATCGAACAAACAATTGGTTCCGTTAAACTGGGATAGACGGCATTCTTTGAATTTTACTATTACGGCAGGCGTACCCAGAGATTTTATTGCGAGCGCAATCGGCAGACTCGGTTCCGGATTACCTTATACTCCGTCATTGATAAATCAAAGAACAGGTTTGGAGAACAGCGATAGTAAACCGGCTTATTTCAATGTCGATCTTTATCTAACTAAATATTTAGAATTATTCGGGCAACAATTTTCAGTATTCTTGAAAGTTTATAACTTGTTCGACACAGCAAACGAAATCAATGTGTTCGGTGATACCGGACGGGCAGGTTATACTCTTGAACTTACCCGTGCACAGGAGGCTCCGCGCGGAGTTAATACTTTGCAAGAATTTTTTACCCGTCCCGATTTCTATTCGTCGCCAAGACAGATATCGCTGGGCGCGTCAGCTAATTTTTAGTACTGTTAAAACGGAGGTTTAAGTTGTTCAAGCGAATAACTTTTTTATCATTCATTCTTGTTCACATGATTATTCTTTTCAACAATGATTATGCCCAAAGAATAGTTGATAAAAATAAAGGCGACCATAATCAAACCAGAAAAGGATTTATGGACGGCAACCTTGCGGCAACGGTGTATTATAATTTTGGAGAGATAGCCGACTGGAAAAACGAAGCTAGCCGGAGCGGTGTTTGGCCGAAGGGTACAAATCATACTTACGTTGACGGAGTTGCAATCATAGTTCAAGCGGAAGCAAAAGATCCTGTCGGAAATGTAATTTATCCTCTCGAATCAAATTATTATGAGTTCACACGATACGATCCCTCGACCGGAATCACTTACGGTTGGTGGTCATTGCCCGGTTATGCTGCGCCGTATTCTTCATCGCCGGCAAGAAGCGACGACAACACAACCTGGCCGTTTACCTGGCCGGATAGAACTTCCGATTGGAGCGGTTACTGGAACGGATTCTTCGGTAAAGGTGTAATGAATGCCGATGTGGAAACATACTTTGTTTTTGACGATAACGAGGATAGGGAATACATTCTGAAAAATAATTTTAGACCAGATGCCGATGATCATTTGCGCGGCGGTTTGGGCATGCAGGTAAAAGCGAGAGGTTTCCAATGGTCTCAAGTTCTTGCTCAGGACGCAATATTCTGGTATTATGAAATTACAAACATGACTACGACCGATTACGATAAAACTCTTTTCGCTCAGTATGTCGATTGGGGAATCGGAGGTCATGATAATTCATCCAACAATGCCGGAGATTACAACGAAGTTCTGGCTATGTCTTACGCATGGTCTACCGTTGCATTTGGAAATCCGGGCAATTGGACTCCTGTCGGATTAGCCGGTTACGCATTCCTTGAAAGTCCGGGAGTTTCCAATGACGGAATCGATAATGATTATGATGGTCTAACCGATGAACGGAGAGATAACGACGCTAGGATTTTTATCAAAGATGTAAATCAAGATCCGTTCATTAAAAATCCGGATCGCGATACTGTGAGGTTTCATCAATTTTACGGTTATTCATGGAGACCTCACTGGGACGCCGATGAAAATGCTAATTGGCGTTCTTACACCGACTTGAACGGTAACGGTAAATGGGATTCAGGTGAACCTTTGAATGACGATGTTGGTACCGATGGAATTGGGCCCCTGGATGCCGGATATACCGGACCTGATCCAGACGGATCCGAAGGCGACGGTAAACCGGAACAAGGTGAACCTAATTTCGGAATTTTAGATAAGGACGAATCGGATCAATTAGGATTAACAGGTTTCGCTATTTATCCTGTTCACAAATATGAACTGAACAAAGACGAAGAAAACTGGAAAGTGCTTTCGGGTTTACCGGCGCCGCACGGACAATCGTTAGCGGGTGTTAATCTGGCAAATTATTTCTCATGTTATCTTTTCCACTTAGAAGGTAAAAACAAATATTCGCAAAGTACCGGAACGCTTGAAGAAACGGGAGAGACCGAACGTTTTTCCATGGCAATGATTTACGGCATTGATCAAGGCGATCTGTTCCGGAGGAAAAAAACTGTACAATCAATTTATAATGCAAATTACAGATTCGCCAAACCTCCGGAAAAACCAATTGTAAAAGTTATTCCCGGCGATCACAAAGTAACACTTTTCTGGGATGATAGAGCCGAACAAACATTCGATGCATTTTATCAAAGATATAATTTTGAAGGATACAGGATTTATAGATCTACCGAAGCGAATTT
The DNA here is from genome assembly GCA_026390775.1 of Ignavibacteriales bacterium. NCBI lineage: Bacteria > Pseudomonadati > Ignavibacteriota > Ignavibacteria > Ignavibacteriales > Ignavibacteriales bacterium. The sequence continues at coordinate 5,131 of JAPLFF010000001.1, forward strand.
TTTGGAAGACCAGGTTATTACTGATGCTTATGGTAAAGCGACATTCCGAAAACCGATCGCGCAATTCGACAAAATCGATGGTATAAAAGGTCTCCACCCGATAGATGTTAACGGAGCTTTATTCTATCTTGGCAACGATACCGGGCTGCAGCATTCATATATAGATACAACAGTAGTCAACGGTCAAACTTATTATTACGCCGTTGTAGCTTACGACCAGGGCTTTACTACTCGTACCGTAGCAGGCGCTTTTGAAGGTATTCCCCCTTCCGAAACAACAAGCATTATTAAAGTTGATATTAATGGAAAAATCAAAACTGATGTTAATACCGCGGTAGCAATTCCCCATGCACCGGCAGCAGGATATATCGCGCCGGAAATAAAAAATTTTACTGCAAGCGGACCCGGAACAGGTACGGTTTCAATTCAAGTTTTGGATCCTGACTCAATTAGAATATCGCATACGTATCGAATCGAATTTAAAGACAAAACTGTTTTTCATACAAACCCGCATCCGTCTTTTAGTCTAATTGATTACACGGCAAATGATACTTTGTTTAAATATACTCCTATCCTTGGAGCATCAGTACAGACTTCCGTCAGACACGGATTTTCAGTTGGGATCAATAACGATACTTCCGTTGTTGTTGATCAGGATAAATCGCGTTGGATAGTTGGTAACAGCAATTATATCGTTAAGATCGGATTTGATTCGCGTTATGCCGCTGCTTATAATGCAAAGCGCGTAAACTACCCCGGTGATTTTGATTTTTATCTTGTAAATCCTTCTGAAGGCGATCAAGGATTTCCCGCGACTTCATTCAGTAGTCCTAATCCTTCCAACATCAGAATAAAAAATCTGACGGACGGTATCGACCGCGCGCAATTTATTTTCCGCGATGATAATAAAGACGGAATATTCAACGATAACGATGCGGTGTTTCTTGCCTTCGGAGATTCCGTAGGAAAGAAAGCTACTGATTTCTCAAATCTTCATGTAGGTTGGTCAATTACTCTGGTAAAAGATACAACGATAACACCGGATAAACAGAGACCGCCACAAATAGGTGATATATTCCGTGTTATAACAAAAAAACCTTTTAGAACAGGAGAATATTTCCAGTTCCAATCGCAGGCGCAAGCATTCGATAATTCTAAAGCAGCGAAAGATCTGGACAACATCGCTGTTGTACCTAATCCTTATGTGGGCGCCGCATCCTGGGAACCGGCAACAACTCAAGTAGGCCGCGGCGATAGGTTGATATATTTCATACATCTTCCCGCACAATGTACAATAAGAATTTATACAATCAGCGGTAAACTTGTGAAAACTTTGGAACATAATAGCACTATAGCTAACGGCCAAGAGCCATGGAATTTAATTTCTCAGGACGGAATGGATATTGCGTTCGGCATTTATGTCTTTCATGTTACCGCGCCCGAAATAGGAGAGAAAATTGGAAAGTTTGCAATCATCAAATAAAAAATATAAAAATTACGGCGAGGGAAAATATGCATAGTAAACAACTCGCGAAATACAGTTTGTTATTTCTCGTTATACTATTTTATTCCGGTACTGTTATTGCTCAAAGAGTATCGAAGACCGGAACAACTGCTGCAAGTTTTTTGGAAATTGGCGTTGGAGCAAATGCAGTAGCTATGGGCGGAGCGTTTGTGAGCATTGCCAATAATGCATCGGCACTATACTGGAACGCTAGCGGCATAGCAAACATATCGCAGAACGAAGTTTTGGTAATGCATACAAATTGGATTGCACAAACATCATTCGATTATGCCGCTTTAGTTTTACCACTGGGAACTTTCGGTAACCTCGGATTTAGTTTTACTTCTTTAAGTATGGAAGATATGAAAGTTCGAACTGTTGATCAGCCCGAGGGAACAGGTGAATATTTCAGCGCAGGAGACTTAGCGGTTGGTATATCTTATGCTAGAAATTTAACCGACAGATTTTCAATCGGGTTCTCGGCAAAATTCATTCAGCAAAAGATTTGGCATATGAGCTCAACTGGTTTTGCTTTCGATGCTAGCACTTTATTCCATACTGATTTATTCGGCGGAATGGTAATCGGTGCTTCTATTTCAAATTTCGGAACACCGATGCAGCTGGTGGGCAGAGACAACCGGCAGTATATCAGTGTCGATAATACACAGCTCGGTTCAAATGATAGAATTCCCAGTGGTATCGAAATGGATTCCTGGGATCTGCCTTTAATTTTCCAAATTGGCATATCAACAAAAGCCATTAATACACAGGATTATAAGCTGACGGTTGCTTTTGATGCGATTCATCCCAACAACGATTTTGAAAGTATGAACGTAGGTACAGAATTTTCCTTTAAAGATTTCTTATTCATAAGAGGCGGTTATCAATCATTGTTCCTTAAAGATTCCGAAGGCGGTTTAACTCTCGGAATTGGGGTTAATACAAAGATGCTATTTTCAAATACAAATATTAGTTTTGATTATGCATATAGAGATTTCGGAAGACTCGAAGGTTTGCATACTTTTTCGATCGATCTTAAATTTTAGTAAAACTTATCCGGGTATAATGAATAAAAATTCGTGTGTGAAATTCATATTGATTCTTATTTTGAGCACATCAATCATTGCTTCTTACCCTACTCAAGAGCAGTATAAATCTAAACGTCTCTCATCACCCGTCGATGAAAGAGTTGTAGCTTCCATAGGAAAGCTAAAAATCACTGCCGATGAATTTAAAAGAGGTTACGATTACGGTCCGGCATTTTATAAGAGAGAAAAAAAATCAAAAGAAGTATACTTGAAATTTTTAATCAACGAGAAATTACTGGCACTTGACGGATATAAACGCAGAGTAGACACGGTCAAACAGGTTGCCGATATGTTCCGCGCCTTTCATGACGATTTGATTACCGGTGAATTATTCAATGATGAAATATTTAACAAAATCAAAGTCACGGATGCGGAAATCGATTCCGTGATTACGCAAAAACAATTGGAGCTTGATATTAAATGGTTATATACACTAAATAAAGATGAAGCGTTCAACTATATGACTTTGTTGAATAAAGGTTGGGTCTTCGATTCTTTATTTAAGAAACAGTCTACGGATAGCACGTTGATAAATGACCGACAACTGAAAACCGATTTGTATCATATTAAAATAAAAAATCCGGTGATGGCCAAAATTATTGATACCTTGAAAGTTGGAAAGGTTTCTCTTCCAATTCACGCGCAGGATGGATGGTATTTGGTAAAACTCGAAAATTTATCTCGAAATTTAATCTCGACCGAATCGGAAGGAACCAAGCTTCGGAGCGAATCTATTGAAGCAGTTAAGATGAATAAAATGGACCGTTTCTCAGAACAGTATACCGTTAAATTAATGAGCGGTGAAAAACCGGTTATCAGAAAAGATGAGTTCAACATTTTAAGATCTTACATTGGAAATTATATTTTGCCAAAGGAAAAGTATGAAGAATGGCAATTAGCCGAAAAATTGGACTCGACTTTATCCGTTCTTAAAATTAAAGATAAAGAAAAGATACCCAGCCTCAAGCTTGTGGAAATGAAGAACGGTTCAGTAACGCTTACCGATATATTAAACTGGTACTGGACGCGCGATCAGTATCTCAAATTTAATGAGAAAAATCTTATGACCTATTCAATCTCGCTTGAACAGATGATTTGGAGAATGGTAAGAGATAAACTGCTTGTGGCTGAAGCCAACAAAAGAAATCTTTCCGAAAGGCAAAGCGTAAGGAATGAGGAAAGATTGTGGAAAGATAAAATAGTTTACAGTTATGTCCGGAATGAATTAACCAACGCGGTTATGTTGGAAAACAAGGAACTGCCGGAATTGAACGAAGGTTCCAAGCCAAAAAATAACGCTGAAAAACTTAGCGCCGAGTTGTCAAAAAAAATTCTTAGAAAAGTAAATCAGCTTAAACAAAAAGAAGCTGTAAAAATTTACAGCAATGTTCTTAATTCGATCAACGTTACGGATGAAAACAATCCAAAAGTTATTGAGTTGTATACCGTTAAGAAAGGCGGTCTGATTCCGCGTACTCCGTATCCAACCATAGATAACGATTGGAAAAGCTGGGAGTGAAATGAAGTTAACCCGGTTGTACCATAAAATAAGTTTATCTGTTGCAGCGGTTTTCATTTTCGCTATGATCAATTCATGCGGCAGCGGTTCGAGTCATGATATGAATCATATCTTATATTGGTCTTCCAACAACAGCTATGAAATTGAATTTGCTAAATACATTACCGAAAGCTGGAATAAAGAACATCCCGATACAAGAGTAAATTTTCAGCCGGTACCGGAAGGGCAATCCAGCGAGGAAGTAATTCTAGCGGCGGTTGTTGGAAAAACCACACCGGACATTTATTCGAATATGTGGGAAGGTGACGTTGAATCCTACGCTAAAGCGAATACCTTAGTCGCGCTCGATACTTTAAAAGGATTCAAAGAGTTTCTTGCTGAAAGATGCTACAGCAGTGTTATCGCCGAAATCACTTCCGGCAACGGGCACATCTACCAAATACCATGGAAGATTAATCCCATCATGCTTATCTACAACGAAAATATTATTCATGATTTGGGTTACCAAAGACCGCCGTTAACTTTTTCGGAATTCTTCGACGCTTCTAAAAAATTTCAGAAGGATATTGACGGAGACGGTTATGTGGATCGCTGGTTCGGATACTCCGAAGTTCTTGTTACATGGTGGCAGAGGTTTTTCGATTTTTATCCTTTGTACCTGGCAGCTTCCGGAGGAGCCCCGCTGGTTAAAGGCGACAGCGCCGCTTTCAATAATAAATACGCCGTTGAAGTTTTCACATTCCTCCGCGAGTTATACGCGAAAAATTATTTCTCGAGGGAACGACTTTCGGCGCGTCAGGATGTTTTTCTATCCGGCATTATAGCAACACGCTTTACCGGACCGTGGGAGATTGCACATTCGGAGACATATAAACCAGAAGGATTCAAATATAGTTTTTCACCGATGCCGATTCCTGACGATCATAAAGGGCCGATTTATACTTACGGTGACCCGAAAAACATTGTGATTTTTAAAACGTGTCCAAATCCTCAACTTGCCTGGGATTTTTTAAAATATCTGCTGGAAGAAAAAAACGAATTAAAGTTTTTGGAATTGACTAATCAACTGCCTAGAAGAATAAATCTTGATACTAATCCTTTGTTCGAAGATTATTTTAACAAAAATCCGAAGATGAAAATATTTGCCGAACAAGCTAAGTTTGTAAAAGGTACGGATCAGTCACCGGTTCTTAAAGAAGTTTTCGATTTGATATCGCAGGAGTACGAGGCGTGTGTAATCTATGGCAAGAAAACACCGGAAGAAGCAGTCAGAGATGCAGCAAAAGCCGTTAATCTATTATTTCTAAAGTGATTTGATATGATAAAAAAGTTTACTCCATATTTGCTTGTCTCGCCTTACATAATTCATTTTGCTTTGTTCGTGGCATTTCCGGTTGTGTTCTCAATTGTACTAACATTTCATAACTGGAATATAATTTCGCCGATGCAGTATACCGGGATAAGCAACTACAAGAGACTATTCAGCGATGCAACATTTTGGAAGTCCATACTTAACACTCTCATATTTCTTGTTATTCATATTCCGCTTCAAATAATTGTTGCGCTTACTTTAGCGGAAGTATTGAATCAGAATATAAAATTCAGAGCATTTTTCCGCGGCGCGTTTTTTCTGCCGGTAATTGTATCCGGAGTTGTTGTTACAATTTTGTGGCAGCAGTTATACGGTTTTGATACCGGTTTGCTTAACAGATTATTAATCAAAATCGGGCTCGGTAAGATCGGTTGGCTGAACGATCCTGCTTGGGCTATGCCTTCGATTGCGGTAATGGCTACGTGGAAAAATGTTGGTTTATATGTTGTGCTTTTTCTTGTAGGACTTCAAACCGTACCTCCGCAATATTACGAAGCGGCAGAATTGGAAGGAGCTACTCATCTCCAAAAATTTTTCAAAATTACACTTCCGTTGATCAACCCGACAATACTAATGGTAGTAATTCTTTCTACGATCGGCGGATTTTCTCTTTTTATCGAACCATATGTTATGACGGGCGGAGGACCACTTAACAGTACAATCTCTGCCGTGCTCTATATTTACAAACAGGGCTTCTTCTATTATCGTATGGGTTACGCAGCTACACTCGGCATTTTCTTCGCATTAATAATTCTCGGTGTAATAATTCTTCAGAAAAAATTTGTTGAGAGAGAGAATTAAATGAAGAAAATAATATTTTATTTCTGTCTAGTGGTTTTTGCACTGATATTCATTTATCCATTCATCTGGATGTTAAGCGCATCAATTGCGCCGGAAAACCAAATCGGTGGATTAACATTTCTTCCTACAGATTTTACATTTAGTAGTTTCCGGCAAATGTTTGATAAAATACCAATCGGAAGAGCATTTGTTAACAGTTTGCTGGTTGCCCTCTCAATTACATTCGGTGTTTTAGTATTTGGTTCGATGGTCGGTTATGCTTTATCAAGGTTACGCTTTAGAGGAAGGAATCTTATTTTCTACATCATCATCTTTACGATGACTTTGCCTTTCCAAATTACTCTCATTCCGCAATACATCATAATGGTAAAGTTCGGATGGGTTGATACTTACTGGGCGTTAATCGTTCCGTACCTTATGAATTCGTTCGTGATAATTATGTTCAGACAATATTTTAATTCCTTACCTCAAGACTTGATAGACGCGGCGCGCATTGACGGATGCAATGAACTCGAAATTATTTTTAGAATTTTGTGGCCGAATTCAATACCTGCGCTTGTTACTGTGGGCATTATTACATTTATGGCTTCATGGAATGAAGTGCTTTGGCCGTTAATAGTTATACGCCAGGAGAATATGATGACTATGCCGCAGATGGTTACATTATTTGCCGTAGGCGGAAGAGCCGAATCGCAATTGGGAGTAAAGCTTGCCTCGGCGGTTGTGCTAGCGCTGCCGATAGTAGTTGCGTATCTCTTCTTCCAAAAATATTTTATACAAAGTATGGCTTCATCTGGACTTAAAGAATAGTATCACTACGGAGATTAAAAATGTCTTTAGAAATATTACCGATAAAAATTTTGCCGGATTCAAAAAGAGTTATAACACTATTCTTTATACTCCATCCGGAAAGAATAAAGCAGATTATAAAAAGAATAATTTCGCTTTCTGATGAAGAAACTTCTCAACATATAGAGAAAATCAAAATTCAATTTGGGAACAGACACAGAAATATTCATGAAGTAATTCTTTCTAATTATGAGAAAGTACGCGGGCACATCGTTAATGATTTGAAAATTACGCACGAGAAAAAGATGTTGATCGGGGCATACTTCACAAAGGAATATTCGATTCAATCAGCGGCTTTGTTCAATCCGTCAATTGTGGCTCATCCTGATCAAACTGGTTTACACCATGACGAGCTGCGATTCGTGATGAGTTTGCGAGCTACAGGAGAAGGACATCTTTCTTCCATTGAATTCAGAGAAGGATTAATCAAGAACAATGAAGTTATTGTGGCGGATGTTTCAAAGATTTGTGAATTACCCCGGAGGCTCGAAAATAAAAAATTTGAGAAGAGACTTATTGGTGAAAGATTTCGGTCAAAAAAAAATCTTCTCGAAATATTCTTGAGAGATTTGGATGAAGAATTTTCTTTTGATGAATTTGAAAATGCTTCACGGGGGAAAAGAAACACGAAGGAAGAAAATGAACTTTATGATGAGTTACTGGATTTCCTGGAATCGAACTATGAAATTGAGTTCGATTCAAATTCTACTTTGGATGAAAGAGTAATCTTTCCGACTGCTAAAAGCGAATCGGTTGGAATGGAAGATGTAAGACTCGTAAAATTTCAAAATGCCGACGGCACTTCCTGTTATTACGGAACATACACCGCATATAATGGAAAAACTTTTAGAGTTCAATTGCTCAAGACAGTTGATTTTCGAAGATTTAATATCCATACCTTGCACGGCAGTCAAATTGAAGATAAAGGAATGGCGCTTTTCCCCAGAAAAATAAACAGCAAATATGTAATCACTTCGCGCAACGACGGCGAAAACCTTTACATTATGTTTTCCGATGATCTCTATAACTGGAACGAAAAAAAAATATTGTATGAGCCGAGCAAAGCATTCGATTTTGTGCAGGTAGGCAACTGCGGGTCGCCGATTGAGACTAAATACGGCTGGTTATTAATAACTCATGCAGTTGGATATTTCAGAAGGTATTCAATAAGTGCAATGCTTTTGGACATAGACGACCCGACGAAAATTATCGGCTCGCTGGACGAACCACTGATCGAACCGATTGAATCTGAACGAGAAGGCTACGTTCCTAATGTTGTGTATTCATGCGGTTCAATGCTTCATGGCGATAATGTCATTATTCCTTTTGCAATGTTCGACTCTTATTGCGGCTTTGCAAGAATTCCGCTTGAAGAATTAATTTCTAAAATGAGTTGACAATTCCCGATATTCTGAAAATAATCTAGGTGATAACTATGAGCATAGAAAAATATTCTAAGAATCCGATTTTGACAAAAGATATGGTTCCTTTCAATGTTAACAGCATTTTTAATCCCGGCGCTGTAAAGTATGGAGATAAATATCTTCTTCTCTGTCGGGTAGAGATGCCGGACGGCCGGTCATCTTTTGTTTTGGCTGAGAGCAAAGACGGAATTGGTTTTGAAGTGAATGAGAAACCGACGTTATCGCCAGAGGATCATAAATATTGTTTTGAATATGTTAATTGGGGTATCGAAGATCCGCGCGTAACAAAAATCGACGATAGATATTTTATTTTATATACCGGTTATTCCAAACACATGCCGCTTGTTATTCTATCGGAGACGAAAGATTTTCAATCATTCAAAATACACGGACCGATAAGCGAACCATCCAACAAAGATGCAGCGTTATTCCCGGAAAAGATTAATGGTTACTACTGGAAAGTAGATCGTCCTGCTGCCGAAGTGAAAAGAGAAATTTGGATTAGCAGCAGTCCGGATTTGATTCACTGGGGAAATTATAAGTGTTTAACAGAACCTTTACCGGGAACCTGGGAAGGCGATAAAATTGGCAATTCGGGTACACCCGTTAAAACAAAAGATGGTTGGATGATGCTATATCATGGTGTGAGAGGATTCGGAATTACTTCTACTTATAGGCTCGGAGTTTTGTTGATGGATTTGGAAAAACCCTGGATTCTTAAAGGCAGAAGTATGGAACCTATAATGAGTCCTGAATACGATTATGAACGCGTAGGAGATGTGATGAACGTTGTATTTTCCAACGGCTGGATTGTTGAAGACGACGGTTTGGTAAAAATTTATTATTCCGGCGCCGATACTAATATTTGTTTAGCCGAAACAACAATCGATTACCTCTTATCTGTGTGCCGACCAGTATGAAAGAGTTAAAGCTAAAATTCTTTATTCTGATTTTCATTTTAGGTTTTGCCACCTTCTTTATAAATTGCCGGGCGAAGGACCAACATGAATTAAATCCCGGAAACAAATTCGTTCTTGTTATCCCTTCCCATCTTGATAATCTCTATGAAGAGATTAAAGTTGGAGGAAAGCAGATGGCGATAATCCATATCTATTGCGATTACCCCGACTACCAATGGGTCGAAGCAAAAGGGGAAGGGATAGCTTGCATAGACGATGTTGCTCGAGCCGCTGTTTTTTATTCTAATTATTATAAAAGTACACACGACAAGATATACCTGCGGAAAGTTAGGCTGTTGACCGAATTCATTTTATACGTGCATGCCGAGAACGGATACTTTTATAACTTCATTGAGAGCGATTATTCAATAAACAAAACTTACAAAACAAGCGTGGCGCAGCCCGACTGGTGGAGCTGGCGTGCAGTATGGGCTCTCTCCGAAACTTATAAATTGTTTTCTAAAAATGATGCCGCATTTTCAAGTCGTATTTTTCAAAGTATGAGCAAGCTCTTTTCGGCGCTTAAAAAAAAATTACCACTGAAAAAGAGTTTTAAAAATATCGGCGGATTTGAAAGACCAACATGGCTCCCAGCCGAGACCGGCGCGGATCAGTCATCAATTTTGATTCTGGCACTTGTAAATTATCTCGAGATCAAAAAGGATCCTGTGCTGCTCACTTATCTCAAGGATATTTGCGGTGGAATTATTCTGATGCAGGAAGGGGACAAAGAAAATTTTCCTTACTACGCATTTATGAGTTGGGAAAATCTTTGGCACGCCTACGGAAATTCCCAAGCATACGCATTATTAAAAGCGTATAAACTAACGCATGATGAAAATTATAAAATCAAGGCTCTGCTTGAGATCAATTATTTTTATCCCTATCTGCTGAAAGAAAATTTTCTCAATTACTTCACTATAAAGAATGATAACGGCAAGATAATAATTGATGAGCGCAAGCAGTTCTCACAAATCGCTTACGGAATTAGACCAATGATTTTTGCATCGCTTGAAGCAGCGAAGATTACAGGAGAAAAATTATATACCGAATTGGCAGGCAAAATCAGTTTATGGTTCTTCGGAAAAAATTTGGCTGAGAAAGAAATGTATGACAGTAAAACCGGCTTCTGTTTTGACGGTATTAACAGCGAGAAAGATGTTAATAAAAATTCCGGGGCAGAATCGACGATAGAAGCATTGCTTAGCTTAACAGCTATCCAGCAAAACAAGACAGCGCTTGATGTTGTAAAAAATTTTCTGAGGGATAAATGATTTGCTCTTACTCAAAGGAAAATAATTCGTTGATAATTGGATTTCTTTTTTTTGTATTAACCTTATCATCTGTTTTCCCGCAACATCTCAATGATAGTTCGATTGCCGTTAAATATAAAGGCGATGCAAAGGTAGAAGTCGGAAGTCCGTTCATCGGCATGGAATTCCATCATAGTTCACCAGTGCCGCAAAGAATAAGTTTTTATTATCCGGTTGCAAACAGTTTTGATCTCAGCTCGGATTACTGGAAACGCGATACAACATTTGTTTCTTCTCTTGGCCTTAAGATCAATAACGGAAAGTTTCATGAGATTGGGAAAGAATCTTTTCTGCTTGAGTTGACACCGTATTATGCATTGTTCACAAAAAAAAATAAAGTCTATCAATTCAAAATCTCATACAATTTTACGAGGAATCAATCTGCGTCGGTTGTTACTTATGAACTGACGAACATAACGGACCAAACAAACACATATGAGTTCGACACAAAATATTATCTGACCTTAAGGACTTGTCATACTTATGATTTCATCAATAAAATCCGTCCGGAGTTTAACGAAGACAAATCTGCATTATTTGTTGATTATGGCGATAAAGCAACTAACTATGCGCAGATCTTTATTGCAAACGCCGGTGAAAAACCGGATGGATATGAACTCTCCAAAGAAGCGAATGCAATTCATATTGATAACCGGATCATTGAAAAACCGTACATCAAATATTCCTTCAAGAAAAAATTAGCTCCAAAAGAAAAAATGATTGTTGTGCAGATTATCGGATCGACAAAAAAGGATGAAGGGAAAAAAGTTGCCGGCTATATGATAGACAATTATAAGAAGGAGATTCGAGACTATTCTAATTATGTTTTAAATAAAAGTGTCAACGAGAAAAAAATAAAGTTGAACGATCATGTAATGGATCATTCAACACTCTGGGCTAAGGCAATTCTTGCGGCTAATTCTCATTACATCGACGGCTCTTTCGAACCTATGCCGTGTCCGGCGGAATATAATTTTTTCTTTACACACGATGTCTTGCTCACCGATCTTGCCGTCGTGAATTTCGATCTGCAGAGAGTTCACAGCGATCTCTCATTTATAATAAATCACGCCGATAAAAATAAAGTGATACCCCACGCGTATTATTGGAAAGACAGCACATACAAAACCGAGTACGCGGATGCAGATAACTGGAATAATTATTGGTTTATTATTTTGTCTGCAAAATATTTGATGCACTCGGCGGATACCACCTTCCTTAATCGGCTTTATCCTTATATCAACAAAAGCTTGGAAACAGCTCTCCACACAAAAAGCGATGATGATTTGATATGGTCCAACCGTCCCGACTGGTGGGACATTGGGAAAAAATACGGACCGCGGGCTTATATGACCATACTTGCTATCAAGGCTCTTCGCTCTTATAATTACATTTCCGCAGCGCTTAATCTTAATCTGGATCGCTTAAAAAATTATGAAGAACTTACCGAACGAATGGATGAGAGCCTGAATAAAAAATTATGGGCTAATGATGTTAATTACTTAATGAATTTTTATTCTGATGGAAAACGAGACGAACATTATTACATGGGATCTTTGCTGGCCGCACATTATAATCTTTTGAATACACAACTGATTGAAAAAATGGTAAAAACCGTGGAAGAAAAACTGCTTGATAAAAATATCGGTGTGTATACAGTGTGGCCAATGGATTTTAACAAGCTCATCGATTTTTGGAATTTCAGCGGCAACGAAGCGGGCGATCCGTATTATTATATTAACGGGGGAGTATGGTCTCACGCGAATGCATGGTATGCGCTTGCTCTTTCAAATTTAAATCGAAAAAGTGAAGCTGTTGACTTCATAAAAAAAACTATGACGGTGAAAGGAATAATGAACGGACCAAACGGACAGCCGGCAATGTATGAAGTTCGAAACGGCAATTCGAAGGATCTGAAAGTTTACGGCACAGTTGATAAACCTCAATTCCTTTGGGCTGCCGGCTGGTATTTGTATGATCTGTATAACATTTTTCTTGTTAAGGAGAACGATTGGAATCTGCAGTTTGATACATTTCTAAATATAAATCAGAAGTCCGCAACTTTTGATTATGCGTTCAACGGTTCTAACGTAAAAGTTATGATTGACCGGGAAAGTAAAAATAACAAGGTTGTAAATTATGACGGGAAGTATATTCCAAGTTTAGTACTGCCGCAAAATTTAATGGGAGTGAAAAAAATAAATCTGAAATGCGTTGAGACTGATCAACCGCTGTTAAAATCAACTTCTTCAATATTAAATAAAGCGGAATACCGCGACAAATTAATGACTCTTGAACTCAAAGCATTTGTCGAGCATAAAAATACAACTATGATACACGCATTGAGCGTACCGAAATCGGTTATAATCGATGGAGACAAACTCGTGACTTTCAATTCAATAAAAAAGGGCAACGGGTTCGACATAACATTTGGATTTATTCATAAGACGAATTCAGTCGAATCAGTAAAAATAAATTTTAAATGAAAAATATGATAAGAATGCAATGTTGAAAATTTTTCTTGACGATAATTGGAAATTCAAATTAAGCGATGATTCCGATATCGCGAAAATACCGCCGGAAATAATTAAGCATATAAAAAAATGGGATTATGCATCTGTCCCTGGTACGGTTCATACCGATCTACTCAACAATAAATTGATCGATGAGCCATTCTATTCGGATAACGAACTTATTCTTGGTTGGATTGCCGAGAGCGATTGGATCTATGAGACAAAATTCAATCTTCCCGAAGATTACACACTATCGTCGCCGATCCGTTTAGTATTTGAAGGCATCGATACGGTAGCTGAAATATTTCTGAACGACATGAAATTAGCCGAGGTCGATAATATGTTCCGGCGATATTCGTTCGATGTAACAGACATGCTGAAACCGCGACATAATGTTCTCTTCGTAACTCTTCATTCACCTCTAAGAGTCGGAAGAGAACTAAAAAAAAAATACGGTAAGCTTCCCGTTGCATTAAACTCCGAAAGAGTTTATTTAAGAAAGGCGCAGTATTCATTCGGCTGGGATTGGGGTCCGTCATTTCCAACCTTAGGAATTTGGAAGAGCGTTTATCTTGAGCAAATACCACCAGCAGAGTTAACTAAACTTACGTTTAACACGATTGAAGCCGATGAACAAAGAGCTGAAGTTGAGATCAGCGTTTTTCTTAAAGGAAATATTGATGCTATTTCCCAAATAAACCTCACTCTTGAAAATGGGGATTCCCGGATTGTAAAAGAAATTTTTAAACCGGATAAATCTGAAATCAGTTTTAAAATTGTTCTCCATGATCCAAAACTTTGGCATCCGAACGGAGAGGGTGAACAATCTCTTTATAATTTAAGCGCGGAAATAATTGCACCGGATGGGACGATCATCGATTCAAAAAATCGAAAAGTAGGAATAAGAAAAATCGAGCTGAGGCTGGAAGAGGATGGCAAATCCACATTCCGTTTTATTGTGAACGGGAACCCGGTATTCATCAGAGGAGTAAATTGGATTCCCGCTGATTCATTCTTACCTCGTGTTACTCCAGAAAAATATTCCGCTCTGCTTAAACTTGCACAAGAAGCGAATATAAATATGGTGCGTGTTTGGGGTGGAGGAATTTATGAATCGGATTGTTTCTACGACATATGCGATGAACTGGGGCTTCTAGTCTGGCAGGATTTTTTGTTTGCCTGTGATTCTTATCCTGAACACAAAGAGTTTCTCGAAAATGTAAAAATTGAAGTGGAAGAAAATGTTGCCCGGCTTCAGCATCACTCTTGCATTGCACTTTGGTGCGGTAATAACGAAAACGAATGGATCTGGTATCAGAACAAGAAAACATCTTACAAAAACATGCCCGGTTATAAAATATACAATGAGCTGCTTCCGGCAATAATTAAAAAAATGGATCCACACCGTTCGTATTGGCAGTCATCGCCATTTGGAGAAGGTGAAGATCCGAATCAGCAGGGAAGCGGGAACAATCATCAATGGGATATATGGAGCCGATGGATCGATTACGATATGATCGTTAATGATCAAAGTTTATTTGTTACTGAGTTCGGTTTCCAGGGACCGGCTAATATTTCAACACTGAACAAAGCGATTCCTCCGAAAAACAGAAAAACATACGACCGGATATTCGAGCATCATAACAAACAAGTTGAAGGCACGGAAAGAATATTCCGTTTCATGGCAGCACATCTGCCGGTTAGAAACGGTTGGGAAGATTTTAATTATCTCGGACAATTGAATCAAGCCCTTGCATTAAAAACCTGCGTTGAACATTGGCGTTCCAACTATCCGCGAACCAACGGAACAATCATCTGGCAGATCAACGATTGCTGGCCGGTAACGAGTTGGGCGTTGGTGGATTCGAACCTGATGCCGAAGATTGCTTATCATGCAGTTAAAAATTCTTTCTCGCAGAGTTTAACAGTATTTGTGAAAAATGATAAGACTGCCGAAGTTAGAGTCTTAAACCAGCAATCGAAATTTTTCCGCGGTGAATTGGTCTTGAAACAATATCATCTTCAAACAGGAAAAGAATTATCAGCGAAAATATTTAAACTGAATTCTGAACAAAATTCATCCGAAACGGTTTATCATATATCACTAATGGATCGCAATACAATCTTTGTTTCTTACCTTTATAATGAAGTAGGTGAAACGATTCATAAAAATATTTTTTATCCCGATCCGTGGAAACATGCACCATTGGCCGAGGCACGTGTTAATAAAAAAGTAATCAGGAAAGGGAATGATTATTATCTTGAACTCAATTCCAGTAAACCCGCTCTCTTCCTGGATTTCTATCATCCCAAATTAACTTTTTCCGATAGAGGATTTTCGCTCATGCCCCGAGAAAAAGTATTAATCAAAATGAGCGGTAAGGGAGTTGACAAAATCCAGGCGGATGAAATCAAAGTATTTACTCTTAACGATTATCTGAACGACTAAACAAGTAATGAAAATTAAAAAAGCGAATCTGATTTTGATTCTTGTAACGGCTCTTATTTTTATAGATGGAGCCGTGCTGAACGCTCAGCAAATAAGTATCAGTACAATCGAAAAGATGCAGAACGCGCCTTCACCTTACAGTATGCGCAATTGGAAGAAGGTTGCCGCCGGTTACGATTCGCTTGTATTCAATTCATCTCTCAGCGGTCAGTACCTTCCGTTGATCTTTGACATCAACAATACTGTAAATTATCCCGGGCAGAGAAGCTTTGGCATCAATTCTTACGTCGGGACTTACACTCTTCAGCAGGGCGAAGCAATTAATGTTTTGCCGGCTATTATCGGAGCGAGCTTAATCGGCATCGATAAAAGCAATCCTAACGTAAGAAATTATGTTTTGGAATCGAGAGAGTATTTTAATAAACGTCCGGAAGAAAATATTTATCTCAATCAGCCTGTTGTAAGCAGCGGCAGCGATTGGTGGTACGAAACTATGCCGAATGTTTTCTTCTATCAATTGTATAGTCTTTATCCCGGTACGCCGGAGTTTAATAATCAATTCACAACTGTTGCGGATAGATGGCTGCAAGCTGTCTATGCAATGGGTGCTGCAACAACTCCGTGGAAAATTCCCGGTATGAATTATAGAGCATGGAATTTTTCATTAATGACTCCGAACGCATCCGGAGTTCCCGAACCGGAAGCTTCCGGTGCAATCGCTTGGATACTATATAATGCTTTCACTGTTACCGGCGAACAGAAATATCGTATCGGGGCAGAACTTGCAATGGAATATTTAAATTCGTTAGGATCTAATCCTGCTTACGAGATTCAACTTCCTTATGGTACTTATCTTGCCGCACGAATGAACGCAGAACTGGGAACGAATTACGATATTGAAAAAATGGTCAACTGGTGTTTCGACCTTAATCAGAGAAGCTGGGGCGCTACAACAGGTGATAAGTGGGGAGTGAATGATGTAAACGGACTCATCGGAGAATTGGAGCCGCGGAATTACGCCTTCGCGATGAACACCTTCGAGCAGATTGGTGCGCTTGTTCCGCTTGTAAGATATGATTCGAGATTTGCCCGGGCAATAGGTAAATGGGTTCTAAATGCTGCTAATTCATCGAGACTGTTTTATTCAAATTATTTGTTGGATACGGAACAAGACAGCAGATCGTGGGCAGAGCAATATGACCCGAATTCGGTAATAGCTTACGAAGCATTATTGAAAACCGACAGCAAATGGATCAAAGCTACCGGTGATGCTGTTTCCAACGGATGGGCTGCTACAAATCTTGGACTTTACGGCTCTTCACACGTTGGAATTCTAGGTGCGATAATAGACACGACAAATGTTTCGATGATTCTAAAACTAGATCTTCTAAAAACCGATTACTTTCACAAATCCGCCTATCCCAGTTTTTTAATATTCAATTCATACAATATTGATAAAGATGTTCTTGTTGATGTCGGATCAAATAACAGCGACATATATGATGCTGTCTCGCATGCCGTGATTGCAAGTAATGTTAAAGGAATAACTTCATTTACCATTCCAGCTGATCAGGCAATAATTGCAGTGATTATTCCTGCCGGCAGTAGTTTGAATTTTGAATTGGGTAAAACTTTAGTGAACGGTACAATTATAGATTATAAAAACGGTTTGCTTGTTCTAAATTATCCACCAAGAATTAAAAGTCTTTCTTCTGCGAAAATTAATATTACAGTACACGATTCAACTAATATATACTGCACTGCTATGGATAGAGAAGGACAGCAATTAAGTTATCAATGGAAAGCTTCCGGAGGAAATATAGTTGGATCGGGCTCCACTGTAAAATGGAAGCCTCCGAACTCGGCCGGAATTTATTCTTTATCCGTAATTGTTGATGATCCTCCTGGCGCAAAAGATTCTGCTCAGATTAATATAACAGTAAGCTGGTTCATAAATTATCCGCCAGTGATAAACAAAATAAAAGCGTCGCCGCGAAAAATAAACATCGGTTCATCGAGCGGACTAAGCTGCGATGCTACTGATCTCAATGGAGATTCTCTTGCTTATTCCTGGTCTGCCTCGTACGGGATTTTAGCAGGCAGCGGAAAAAATATTTCGTGGGAAGCCCCGGTAGCCGAAGGGAATTATTATATCAAATGTACTGTAACAGATACTCACAGCGCTTCGGTTACAGATAGTCTAGGCGTTGAAGTCCGTGATTCCAGTAATAATCAAACCGGGAGTTTGATCGCGTTTTATCCGTTCAACGGAAATGGGGATGATCAAACCGGAAACCACCACAATGGAATAGTCAACGGGGCATTCTTAACAAAAGATAGATTCGGAAATCCCGACCAGGCTTACAGCTTCGACGGTGTAACCAATAATATTCAAATACTGAATTCTTCTTCGTTGAATTTCGGCGGGTCGATAACCATTAGTCTATGGTTCAAAATCGGTACCTTGTTTAACCGCGAAGCATTTTTAATCTCGCACGGAAGCTGGCAAAAGAGATGGAAGATTTCCGTTACTAATAGAAAAATTCGTTGGACAATTAAGACCGATTCGAATGTTAATGACAGCACTAAAGATTTGGATTCAGAAACGGAACTGCTTCCTAATAAATTATATCTTGTCACAGTTACATATTCTGGTGCCGACATGGAATTATGGTTAAACGGCGAACTCGATTCATTTACTTCACGGAGTGGAAAAATTTTACAGACTTCATACAATCTTACAATTGCGCAAATGCTTCCTGAAAACACTAATTACCCTAATTACAATAATTACAATTTCAGCGGTATCATTGATGATGTACGGCTTTACGATTATGCTTTACCGATAGAGGAGATTCTAAAATTGTTTGATATTCAGACAAGTGTAAAAAATAGTATTGAGATTCCCAGCGAATTCCGGTTATATCAAAATTATCCCAACCCTTTTAACCCGTCAACAGTGATAAATTATCGGTTGGTAACCGGCGGTCGTGTTATTCTGAAAGTTTATGATATACTTGGAAGAGAAGTGGTTACATTAGTTGATGAATATCAGAATGCAGGGATTCATAATTCTCAATTCTCAATTCTCAACTCTCAATTATCTTCCGGTGTTTATTTCTACCAGCTGAGGGTCGGGGACCATTTCGTTCAATCGAAGAAGATGTTGTTGATAAAATAATTTAGAGGGAAATAAAAGATGGCTCATGTAAAACTTGTCAATGTCTCGAAAAATTACGAAGGCAAAAGTAAAGCGGTAGATAATGTTAATCTTGAAATCAACGATAAGGAATTTGTTGTGCTTGTCGGACCTTCCGGATGCGGTAAATCAACAACATTAAGAATGATTGCCGGACTTGAAGAAATAAGCGAAGGCGAGATTTATATTGACGGAGTTCTCGTTAATAACATTCCTCCTAAGGACCGCGATATTGCAATGGTTTTTCAAAACTACGCGCTTTACCCGCACATGACCGTTTTCGACAACATGGCTTTTGGATTGAAGCTGAGGAAATACGATAAAGAAGAAATCAAAGAACGAGTGAATTACGCGGCGAAAATTCTTGAGATAGAAGAACTATTGAATAGAAAACCGAAACAACTTTCCGGCGGACAGCGCCAGCGTGTTGCGGTCGGACGCGCAATAGTGCGTAAACCGAAAGTATTTTTATTTGATGAACCTCTCAGCAACCTCGATGCTAAACTCCGCGTTCAGACACGTTCAGAAATCAAAAGGCTGCATCAGCGGCTCAAGGCGACAATTGTTTATGTTACCCATGATCAGGTAGAAGCAATGACAATGGGCGATCGGATTGTTGTGATGAAACACGGTATTATTCAGCAAGTTGATACACCGCTCAATCTTTATAATAACCCGGTGAATAAATTTGTCGCCGGATTTATCGGCAGTCCCGCAATGAATTTTATTGAAGGGAAAATTTTGGATGACAACGGATTAAAATTTGCAAGTAATAAAAAATCTTTGATTATCTCTCTTGATGAATCCCAAAAGGCAAAACTTTCTTTATACATCAATAAAAACATTACCGTCGGTATTCGTCCCGAATCATTTAGTCTCGATCCTATAGCCGACAATAAAATAACAGTTAATATTGACGTTGTTGAACAGATGGGGAACGAATCCTTTCTATATTTTGACTTAGATGGCTCACAATTCATCGCTCGATCTAAACCCTATGATAAAGTTCGTTATGGGGATGAAATTGCTCTTTACGTAAATAATAATGCAGTCTACTTATTTGCCGATGATAACAATGAACGCATTTATTGATTTTGTATAGTGAAGAAAGTTCCTTTCAAATTGTTGTCCATATCCAAAACTCAGCGCACATATAGAAAGCAAAATATAATATTGCCATTTGAAAATTTATTATTGAAAGATCACATATATAGATAGAAAAATAAAAACTTGATCACTTTTTGGTCATAGCTTTTCAAAAAATTGCATATTTAAGATAATAATGCAGTATTTTGAACACTAAGGAGAATCCCTCTCTCCTCACAGAAAAATAAAACCTCGACTATTGCAAATGAATGCTGTTTTCGAGGTTTTTGTTTTTAAAAGTAGTTTGTCTATATCCAAAACTTTGTCCGCAAATAAAAATGCAAAAATATTGCATGACATAACTGTAAAATGGAGAGAAAATAATTGTTGAGGCTAAATATAAAGCTGGGTTCTTGGTTTGAAAAAACCGAGGCAGAAAGAGATTAGGGATTTGAACATATTAGTTTTGAGTATTTTTTATAGAGATGAGATTTTGAATTTGTACAAGAGTTTTACAATTCTCCTTTTTTGTTCATCACCACTAAATCCTAAGTTTGTAATTTCTATTGGATAAATTATAAACTATCTATTAACTTATTTACAAAGCAATCTAAATATTGTTTAAGGAACCCAAACAATGGAAACACCAAAACTTCCATACTTGAAAAAAGTTGGTCTGCGGGGAGCAATTAGTATATGGATCGTTGACGGAACATATGTTCGTACTCATATTGACGAAGAATTCACAAATTACGGGCAACATTATAATTTCAAATATATTCCTAAAGAAGAATTCTGGTTAGATCATGAAGGGAAACCTGATGAGCAAAAATTTTTTATTGATCATCTGCTTGTTGAACATAGACTTATGGCAAAGGGTATCTCTTATAATGATGCTTTAGAACAAGCTGACAAAATCGAATTATTAGAAAGAAAAAAATCTGGCGATGTTAGAAAATTAACAAAAGGGAAAAATCTTCCGGATACCGAAAAAGTCCATGTTAGACTTTGGAAGAAATTAGAAACACCTGTTAGTGTTTGGATTATCGATGGCCGACTTGTGAGAAGTGTTTTTGATGTAGATTTTACAGAAGGCGGACATGATTATGTATATGAGTTTGTCCCGCAGAATGAAGTTTGGATTGATAATGATTTGGAAGAAGTTGAACGTCCATATGTTTTACTTCACGAATTACATGAGAGAAATCTAATGGCAAAGGGATGGGATTATGATCGCGCACATGAAGATTCAAGCAAGATAGAATATCATTGTAGACACAATCCCAATGAATTGCATATTGCTTTAGGAAACGAGGGTTGGGAATAGGAAAAATTCGAAAATTCTTGTAAAAATTATTTCTTCTCGTCTTTCGATTCGATTGTATTAGTAATCTTAATTTCTTCTTGAACATCGTTTAATGCTTTTTTGAATTCGCGTATTCCTTTACCTAAGCCTTGAGCAAGTTCAGGAATTTTCTTTGCGCCAAATAAAATCACAAAAACAAGAACAATTAAAAATAATTCTCCTCCGCCAATGTTTTCAAACATATATTTCTCTCTAAGATTGTTTACTATTTAATTAGCCTAAGCATAATGTTAACAAAATATGCTGAATAATAGTGTATAATAATTTGTGTTACAGATTTGACAATTTATATCTGTAAGTGTTCCCAAGTAACAGATCGTATTAAAATTCATGATGGGAGATCGATTTATTATGAACATGAAGCATTATCAAGGTTTTAGTACGAATTCAACAATTATTAAGCCGATGAAGTCCGAAGACTAGCAGCACAATTGCATAAACCATCAGTAATTGCTATCATTAACAAATTAATTCTCGTCTTTTCACTTTGGCTAATTGTATTACCGACAGCATTGTGAATTATTCAGAAATGGTAAATTAAGAGTTGAATAAAAAAGATTAACAGAAGAATTCAAAACAAACATACAAATATTATGAATACTAAGAATGCAAATTATATTTATAAATCCTTATTGAAGCAATCAGAAAAATTTGCTATTTGGATTACGACTAAAGTTGGAACGATTGGTTTTTTTGCAATAATATTTTTTTGGACGGTATTATGGCTGACCTATAATACGCTTGCCCCTACATCAGCTCGTTTTGATCCTTTTCCCGCTTTTGTTTTTTGGTTGTTCATTTCTAATATGATACAAATATTTTTAATGCCTTTAATTATGGTAGGACAAAATTTGCAATCCAAACACTCTGAAATCCGTGCTGAGACAGATTTTGAAGTTAACGTGAAGGCTGAGAAGGAAATTGAAGAGATAAAACAAGAACTCAAAGAAATAAAAGATTTACTGCACAAGATAGCTGCGGATAAATAAATTTTTAACAGTCTATAATATTGTCCTTATCCGAAATCTTTATCAAATAACAAATAATAGAATGAATGTAAAATAAAAAAATAGGTGAATCACACGATTCACCTATCTAAAGACTTCAAAAGAAAAGTTATTTAACAGTTTTCAAACTGTCATATTTAATTTCCATCTGCTTGATAGACGGATCGTTAGGGAAGAAGTACTCAAGTTTTTTTAGAATATTAATAGCTTTATCATACTCCCGCAGATTCTCATATATCTGGAGAAGAATGCTGTAAGGATTATAGTAAGAATTAACATCAGTAGGGTTGGAGTCAATCATCTTTAACATTTTAGGTTCAATCTTGGAGGCCATTTTTTTATATTCATCCAAGTTTCCTACCAAGAAATATAAATTTGTTACGTCGAATAAAATCCTGAAATCGGTATTATCAATATCAAACGGTATTTTTTTCTTCAACGTATCTATAACAGCAGAAGCTTTTTCTTTCTGATTATTGTAAACATAATTCATCGCCAGTCTTAAAAAAATCATTCTGTAATTCTGTATCATTCCTCTGTGATTGTCATCGAAATAAATATTTTTATCATTCAATCCTCTGAATAGAAATCCGGACTGATATGTTTTACTAGTAGATGGATTCTCATGCAATAAATTTTTTGACAACAATGCTTCATCGAGGAATTCTGATCTACTTTTATTTTTAAAAGGAACAAGTCTGTATGCCATTCCTTCAAGACGAAGATACTGATCCAATCCAATCTTACTGTCCTCTGAACAAGTTGAAGCGAAATAAATTGGGCGTTTCCAATTATTTGCCATTACAATAGACTGAACCGCCAGATCCTGAGGGCGTACTGCGTGCGCTTCTCCATAGTTAAGTGTCGGCTTCATCTCAAATTCAACTTTACCGGAATTAGTAATAGCGGTATCTGTAATACCAAATTTGGTATACACATCTTTTGTAACCGGGATCATATAATTTTGTGTTTCCCATCTTACTGTTCCAATTTTATCTATCTCTTCATCGGTAAGATCCATATCGACTTTTTTGGCGCCATGAGGCTCTTCATCCTTTAATTGTCTTATATACCAATTAGTATTTATAAGACTAAGGCATGCAACGCGAACGTCTTGGCGAACACCCTCAACTTCCTGAAGATACCAAAGAGGGAAAGTATCGTTATCGCCATTTGTAAAGAGAACTGCATCAGTTGCGCAACTTTGAAGAAAATTGTAAGCTACGTCCCAAGGCAACCAGTCTTTGGACCGATCCTGTTCATGATAATTGGAGATAAAGAGTCGAGCCGGAATTAAAACAAATGCCAAAGGCAAAACTAAAACCGGAATAAATTTAGATAAAGATTTAGAGTTGTACTTATTCTTCAAAAAATCAATGATGTTATATAGTCCGACCGAGATCCACATGCTGAAGAGAAAACACATTGTTCCGTAGAATTTTATTCTTTCTCGCGGTTGCGGCTCCTGCTGATTTTGGTAATAGGCAGTTACGTAAGTAATCATTATAAATAGAACTAGAAAGACAGAAGCCATTTTCCAATCTTTTCTAAAATGAAAAAAGATACCAATCAAACCGATCAAGAATGGAATACCAAAATACGATTTAGAGACGTCGCCATCGAAACGCAGACCGAACAAACTGCCAAAGATATTTGCTATTCCATTAAAGGGCGCAACATTCGGCCCCGAATCCTGATCCCATGATTGTCTGCCCGCAAAATTCCAAAGAATATATCTTGACATCATATGATTCATTTGATAATTCCACAAGAAGTCCAGATCGCTTGAATATTTTGTAAAGATTTCCTGCTGATGGGGCTCAATCGAATAACGACGCTGAAATGTAGGCCAGTCTCCGTACTGCTCTCTGTTAAGATAGGTCACTAATTCATTGAAATTATTAGGAGAGTTTTCATTTATTGGAGGATTCTGGTTTGACCTGATTATTATTACACCATAGGATGTGAATCCAAGAATTACAAAAAAGAATGATTTTAAAATAAGGTTAAGTGTTGTTTTACCTTTCTTTCCTGTATAAAAAATTAGATAGAATAGAGTGGAGAGAAGAACAAGAATTACTATCGTTGCAAGAAAATTATTAGCGCCCACAATTTTGGCAATTAAATT
Organism: Ignavibacteriales bacterium; assembly: GCA_026390775.1. Classification (NCBI taxonomy): domain Bacteria; kingdom Pseudomonadati; phylum Ignavibacteriota; class Ignavibacteria; order Ignavibacteriales; species Ignavibacteriales bacterium. The sequence goes on from JAPLFF010000001.1 coordinate 29,708, forward strand.
AGGGAGGTAACGTACGATCCCGGGATATATTAATACCAGAGTTATTCCGCCTGTAATAAGAATAAGGTAGATTGAATTTCTGTTAAATAATTTTTTCCGAAACGCACCAATAAAAATTGCCGAAGCAGCAAAGATTATCCAGGCAAACTTTTTATCGAAACTTTGATACTCTTCAGGCGTAGGAGGCTGTAACAGAGTCTGACTTGACCATAAAATTACCCCTATAAGTAAAATTAAAGCAACGTGCGCTAGGAAATAATAAACTGTACGCTTTAACTCCTTTTCGTCATAGACATATTTTCTGAACATTATAAGCATGACGATTGAAATTGTGGTCAGAGCACCCATTAATCTCAAACTGGTAGAAAGACCAACGAGGTAAGCTAAAAGCAAAATAAATTTTTCATTATCCACTTTATCGGCTCTTTCATTCCAGATAAGAAGAAGGAGAACGATCGAAGCAAATACAAATGTGTTGGTTGCATAGACCTCTGTTTCTACAGCGTTCCACCATGTGATCATTGTAAAGGCAAATGTTAATGATCCTATAGCAGCAGTAAAATAAACAACCAAAACCTCGGATAAATTTGAGTAAGTATTTCCTCTAAAGTTTTCTATGATTTTTATTATTACGAGATAGAGCAAAAGAACTGCAGCTGCGCTAGTAAAAACAGAGATCAAATTCATCCTAAAAGCAATGTTTGTGGCGATTGGCAGCATAGAAACAAATCTAGCCAGCAATAGGAATAATGGTGCTCCTGGCGGATGAGGTATTTCCATTCCGGATGCTGTTGCAAGATATTCTCCGCAATCCCAAAATGAAACCGAAGGCTGTGCCGTTAAATAGTAAGTTATTCCGGCTAGGAGAAAAACTAATAGAGCTAAACTTCTTTTAATAATTTTGTAATTCATTTTGATCTTCATTTTTTTTAAAGTTTGGCCAAATTCTGAAATCTAATCTAAAAGAATTCCAGATGGATTAAAAATCTTCTAATCAATTATTCTGTGTTTTAAATTCATCATATCTCTGTACGTAACAACACCAAGAATTTTATCAGTCTTATCAACAATGGGAATTGCACGGAAGCCGTATCTTGAAAATATAATTGTTGCTTCTTTCATATCGCAATCATTCTCAAGCTTGATTACGTTTTCGACCATGATATCAAGAAGAATTAAATGATCAGGGGAACATAATAGAAACGGTAAATCAATTACACCTAGAATAAGCTTATCCGGACTGACAACATAAATGTAACGTTTGAAATCTTTATCCTCAGCTGTTTTTCTATATTCTTTAATAGCATCTGCTACAGTCATAGTTGGCGGAAATTGGATAAATTCAGTTGTAGTAAGATTAAGAATACTTTCTTCCTGCTTGTTAAGACTTGCCGTAATTTTCTCAACATCTTCTTTATCTAGGTGCAAAAGTATTTCATCTCTTTCATTAACCGGAAGTACGGCTAAAAGATCAGCAGCTTGTGCTGGTGTCATCTCATTAATCAGTTCAATAACTTTTTCTCGCCTTAGGGAAATTACCAAATCTCTTTGAACGTTTGGATCGATTTCTTCTAAGATGTCCGAAGCTTGTTCAGAATCAAGACCTTCAAAAATAGTTATTCTCTGTTCGGGTTCTAATTCTTCAATAATATCGGCTAGATCAACCGGATGCATCTCCGATAACTTCTCTTTGAGTATATTTAATTTAACGTTTCCTTTAAAACTGCTAAGTTGTGTTGGAAGTGTTTGGATATAAGTCCATGAAACAATTTCTTCACTTATATCTTCTGCATTTTTATAAATGAAATTGGCAAGTTTTTTCAAGCCAATTCTTCTAAGCAAACCATATTTACTCAAATCAACATCGCTCACATATAACTTATTATTGCGTAAGATCAGCTTAATATCATAAACCACTTCCACTTCTCGGTCCTCGATATCAATTACTTTTTTATCCAATACATAATCCTTAAGCAGAAGGTGATCTTTGCTCGGATCAAATAAAAAATTATCAATCTCAGTTGCATCGAAGCTTACTTCAATTTCAGTAGTAGAAAATCTTTTTACATTTGCCCATGAAAGTAATAATGAAGTTTTGCCTGCCGGTCTTTTAATCTTGATCGAAGTTACTTCAGGGATCTTTCCCGTTTCAACAATTACTAAATCCTCAAGCTTGCCGATCTTACTGCCGTTTAATATGACCTTGATACCTGAGATCTCGCTAAGGAAGAATTCATTTCCATTATGATTCTTTTCAGAAATATTTTGTCCATTCATAAATCACCTTCCTTATAGCAATGTAATAAATTTGTAGAATAGAATTGCAATCAATAGAAATAAGTACACTCTCAGCATTAACAAAGAGATTCTTACCAAAGGAGTTGTTTTTGTATGAGGCACACGATACTTTTTATTTATCTCTCTAACTTCACGAAATGTGTTTTCGAAAAATTTATTAAAGCGCGATGATATTAACTCAAAAATCTGAAATCTCATTTCTCATTTCTCCTTCTATTACATAAATGCATTGGGGAACAGAGCGCTAATTGCATATAGAGTTGACAGTATGATAATCAGTGCAACAATTGTTATGTTAATAATATTTTGTGAGCGAGTATTTTTATACTTACCCATAACTTCTCCGTCATTAAGCAAAAGGATTAGAAATACGAGCGCTGCGGGAAGAAGCGTAACCGCTATCACTTGAACAAAAAGAGTAATCAGTATTAGAGGCGCACCCGGAATTAAAGTAACAGCACCGGCGGTAAGTAATGCAAACATATAAACAGCATAAAACCAAGGAGCTTCTTTTATTTTATTATTAAGTGAATGTGCCCAACCAAAAACTTCTCCGAATGCCCATGAGCTAGCAAGTGAAATACAGATAGCGCCAAGAAATCCAGCGTCGAAAAGTCCAATTGCTAATAGTGTTCCGACATTTTTGTCAATATGCATTAAAGCTATTGCAGCTTGTGCCGCACTTTCAATTTCAACTCTTCCAAAAAGAAGAGTTCCAGTTACAATTACACAGAAAATTGCAACAGTTACAGTGAAGAACGAACCAATCAAAGTATCAACCTTTCCCCATGGAATATCTTTTTCAAGAATACCCTTATCAACTACAGCGCTTTGTTGGAAGAAGATCATCCAAGGCGCAATGGTTGTTCCAATATTTGCCATTAAAAAAAAGAATACTTCATTTGTAAAACCACCTTTAGGTAAGCTGGGAATAAAAGTACCGGCAAGAACTTGATTTACAAAAGGATGAACCATGAATGCTGCGGGTATGTATACTAAGTTGACTGCGCAAAATAAAAATGCAATCTTTTCCCAAGTCCAATAACTTCCTTGAAGAATCATTATAAGCATAACAAAAGAAACAACAAGGATCGTGATAACCGATGGTATCCCAAATATAGATAATGCTGCGGTCATGCCTATGAATTCTGTAACTAGAGTTAACCAATCTGTTAGAAGTAAGTCAATCAGTGAAAACCATCCCCAGAATGAACCGAACGCATAAAAGATTGCCTCAGCATGACCTCTTTTAGTAACTGCGCCTAACCTAACAGTCATTTCTTGAACGAAATAAGCGACAGGCAACAGCAGTAACAAAAACCAAAGAAGACTATATCCAAACTTTGAACCAGTAACTGCGTAAGTAGTAATTCCCCCTGCGTCGTTATCGGCTAGCATTACAATAAGGCCCGGACCAGCAATCATAAAATACAATTTGATTACCTTGGCAAATTTCCGGTATTGATAAAAAAGTTTTGCCCAAATGTTCATAATAGTTCCTTTAATTCATTTAGTTACCAAAAAGTTTCTGTAACTAAGAACCTATTAATCAGTAATTTCTAACTTCCTGGGAAGTTGATTATAAATAATTTTAGGGTTAAAGATTATTTACTACTTGGACAATTCTTGAAAGTGGTACAGTCTGAGAGATTGATGAAGGATTATTAGAGGTCTATCAAACATGGAGACTGTATTTCTTCCAATATGAAAGATGTATTTGTGATTTCGGATGAACCACTCACATCTCCAACTGAATCTTCCACAGATTCTCCTATATTTGTTTTTAAATCTACCTTTGCAAAGTTAAGAAATATTTTTTTCTTTTCAATAGTAGAGTTCTTCATTTTATGATTTTTATCAAAAGAATATCTATTCTTTTTAATAATATGTAACAAAAAATTGTTCCCACGAAACGGGATGTTGTCCATATCAAAAACTTCATCCGTTTATAAAAATGAACAGATATTGAGAAATCTACATGAAAATTTATTACTGATCAAAGCCTATATAATAGATAGAAAAATTTTTTTATTGGGCGCAATTTGATCACAACAACCTCAAGAGCTGCTAAAATAAATTGAAAGTAGAGGAGAATCTCTATCTCCTCCGGATTTTTAAAAGTCCTAAAATTGTTAAGCTTTTTTTATTAACTATATATAAGAAAATTGTTATCTTAATATTTAGATAGATGAATATTCACCAAGCTCAGCATTTCTAAACTGGTTGCTCAAGTTATTTCTACATAAATAAAATTAATAATTATTCAATGTCTAAAACACTTCATAGGATATTTATACTTATTCTCATTTTAATAGGGACTGCCACTTTTTTTTATTTTGGTATTTATGGGTATAGTTACTACTCAACCTCAAACGAAGAAAGATTTTTTAACGAATTGCACAAATTTCTAAAACCAAGCGGATTAATCGGTCATGGATTAGGAATAATTGGATCTTTAATGATGATTATAGGTGTAAGTACATACATGATTAGGAAAAGAGTTAGAAAATTTGTCCGGTTAGGTTTTCTAAAATATTGGTTAGAAATACACATTTTTTTATGTAGTGTTGGTCCAATTTTAGTCTTATATCATACAACATTTAAGTTTGGAGGAATTGTTGCCGTAAGTTTTTGGAGTATGATTGCTGTTGTTATCAGTGGTGTAATTGGAAGATTCATCTATATACAAATACCGAGAACAATTCAAGGACAAGAATATTCTTTAGATGAGTTAAAATCATTAGACCAAGATTATACACATAGACTTAAAGCAGAATTCGGCTTAGATGATATCTTGATAACAAAACTGGAATATTTTAATAAGATTCAGATTCATAAAAGAACAAATTTTTTCTCAATCGGTTGGTTGATATTAAAAGATTATTTTATGAACAAAAAATTGATCAGTGAGTTCAAGAAAGAATTAATCTTACGAAAAATTGAACCAAACAAAGTCAAAGCGATTGTAAAACTTTGTAATTCAAAATTAATTTTATCTAGAAAAATCAGTCTTTTACATTCCGTACATAAAATTTTTAAATACTGGCATATTGTTCATCTTCCGTTTGCAATCATTATGCTAATAATTATGCTCGTTCATGTTACAGTAGCTGTAGCATTTGGTTATAAATGGGTTTTTTAGAAAGATAATTCAATGTTTTTGAATGGAAGTATTAATAGAAAATATTATTACATATTCAATTGTTGCATTCCTGGCAATTGGGATAATTTATTTCCAGTTGAGAAGAAACAAGAAGAAATCAAAAATCATTCAAGGCAAAATTGAAAAAGCAAAAGAACTTGGTTTCCACGAACCCGTCTCTCTCCATCCTGTAGTCAATTTAGATATATGTATTGGAAGCGCTGCTTGTATTAAAGCCTGCCCCGAACATGATATTCTCGGTATTGTTGATGGTAAAGCTGCAACTATAAATGCATCCCGTTGTGTAGGGCATGGTGCGTGCTTTCATGCTTGTCCCGTTGGAGCTATAACTCTTTTGATAGGGACAGAAAAACGCGGTGTAGATTTGCCTCATATTAGCCAAGAATTTGAAACTAATGTTAAAGGAATTTATATAGCGGGAGAATTGGGAGGTATGGGCTTGATAAAAAATGCTGTAGCTCAGGGTAAGCAAGCTGTAGATAACATAGCTAAAAATTTAAAAAAATCTCAAAAAGCAAAATACGATATTGTCGTTGTTGGCGCCGGTCCTGCCGGAATCTCAGCAACATTAGCAGCCAAAGAAAAAAATCTAAAGTATCTTACACTTGAACAAAATAGTTTAGGAGGCACAGTTTTTTCTTTCCCTAGAAAGAAAATTGTAATGACCTCTCCAATGCATTTGCCGCTTTATGGTAAAGTTAAATTCACTGAAACTTCTAAACCGGAATTGTTGGAATTATGGAATGAAGTTTTACAGAAAAATAAAATTACTATTAGGGAAAACCAAAAGGTTGTTTCGATAGAAAAATTTGATGATCATTTCTTGGTTAAAACATTAGATGATACATTTACAACAAATTCAATTTTGTTGGCAATTGGCAGAAGAGGATCACCAAGAAAATTAGGTGTTCTTGGGGAACAACTAGAAAAAGTTGCTTACCGATTAATTGAACCTGAATTAATTAATAATCAAAATGTTTTAATAGTAGGAGGTGGAGATTCTGCTATTGAGGCTGTATTATCATTGCTTGAAGACAAAAGTAATAAAGTAACATTATCATATCGAGGCGATTCCTTCGCACGGATTAAACCCAGAAATTCTGAAAATATCAATAAAGCTGAAAAAAATAGTCAGGTAGAAATACTTTATAGTTCTCAAGTTGTTGAGATTAAAGATAAATCTGTAATGTTCAGTTTTATTAAAGACGGCATAATGTTTGAGAAAGAAGTAATTAACGATTTGGTCTACATTTTTGCAGGCGGCGAATTACCTAATGAATTTTTAGAAAAAGCCGGAATAAGAATAACCAAAAAGTTTGGTGAGGTAATATTAAAACATTAAAGAAAATATTGTTTTTGTTTTTACTGGTAATATTTACCTTACCTGTAGATGCACAGGTTTCGCCGGGCGATCTTACTAAACCGCATGCCTATTTAGAAGGTATGAGTAATTGTACTAAATGCCATCATATCGGAGGGCAAGTTCGTAATCAGGAATGTCTTACTTGCCATACTGAAATTACCAAACTGCAAAATGAAAAAAGAGGTTACCATTATTTTAGTGAGGCTGCAAAAAAGAATTGCTTCGATTGCCACAGTGAACATCACGGCAGAAATTTTAGAATAGTAAATCTCAACGAGAAGAATTTTGATCACACTAAAACGGGTTTTGTCCTAACCGGCAAACATTCTAAAATAAATTGTGCCGATTGCCATAAATCAGAATTCATAAAAGATAATAAAACTACAAAGCGTGCCGGAACTTTTATGGGATTGCGATCAGTATGCCTGGATTGCCATCAAGATGAACATCAATCAACTCTTGGCAACAAATGTGAGAACTGTCACTCATCTGAAAATTTTAAGCCGGCATCAAAGTTTAAACACGATACTGCTAAGTACACATTAAACGGATCTCATGTTAAAGTTGAATGCATTAAATGTCATCCGGCAGAAATGAAGAACGGAAAAAAGTTCCAGAGATTTAAAGGCCTTGTGTTTGAGTCATGTAATTCCTGTCATCAAGATTTTCATAAAGGGAAATTTGGTAATAAGTGCGAAAGCTGTCATATAACCGAATCATTCCGCACAATAAAAAATTTAGAAAAATTTGATCACGGAAAAACAAATTATCCTCTAATTGGTAAACATGTCTCTGTAAAATGTGTTGATTGCCATAAAGGGGGATTAAATGTTAAACCTAAATATGAAAAATGCATTAGCTGTCATAATGATTATCATATCGGTGAATTCAATAAAAACGGTTCAGTAACAGATTGTTCTGTTTGCCATGATATAAATGGATTTGAGAATACATCCTTTTCTATCGAAAATCATTCTAGGACCAAATTCAATTTATCAGGAAGTCATCTTGCTATTCCGTGTATAACATGTCATAAGAAAAATACTAAATGGGAATTTAGACTAGACGGAAATGCTTGTGTGAATTGTCATCAAAATTTTCATGGAAGTTCAATTACACTTCAAAACTATAAAGGGAATAATTGCGAGGCTTGTCACACTACAGAAAAATGGAATGTAGTAAATTTCGAACACAGGCTCACCGGATTTGAATTATTTGGCGTTCATAAAAAACAAGATTGCAGCAAATGCCATAGTAACAAAAATGAAAACACAAGTAAGATAATCTCATTTACTACCAAGTCAGATTGCGTCTTTTGTCATAAAGATGTTCATGTTGGACAGTTCATAAAAAATGGGATTGCAGATTGCCAAAGATGTCATCATTTTGATAATTGGAAACCGGATCTGTTTGATCACACCCAAACATCATTCCAATTAGAAGGAGCGCATCTAAAGCAACCTTGTTACAAATGTCACAAAACAATAGTTGATGAGAAAGGAAAGTATATCAAGTATAAACTTGGCGAGGTAAAATGCGCGGACTGTCATTCGTAATATTTTTAATAGTAACCGTTTCTTTGTGCAATGCACAATCTCCTCACGGAAATAAATTTAACCGTGATTGCCAGGATTGCCATACTAGTGATTCATGGAAAGTAAATCTTGCTAAAATTAATTTTAAGCATGAAGAAACCGGTTTTGCTCTTACCGGCCAGCACAAAATTGTTACTTGCCGAGCTTGTCATTCATCATTGGAATTCACTTCTAGTAAAAACAAATCTCAATGTTTTAATTGTCACGAAGATATTCATGAAAATTCTGTTGGGAAAAACTGCGTTAGATGTCATGATACACGAACATGGATCATAGAAAAAATTACTGATTTACATCGTATGTCTCGTTTCCCGTTAATAGGAAATCATACCAAAGCAAATTGCAATCAATGCCATCTATCTTCTTCCAAATTAAAATTTGATCCAATCGGCATAAATTGTTTCGATTGCCATTCAGTTAATTATTATGCAACTAAAAACCCGAATCATGTAAATGCAAATTTTTCAACAGATTGCCAGCAATGTCATAGCCTAATTTCTCCAGTGTGGTTAACAACATCTGTAATACATGATTTTTTTCCATTAACTGGATCTCACAACATTGCAAATTGTTTTGCATGTCATAATCAAACAAGTTATAAAGGATTAACTCAAGATTGTTATTCATGCCATAAGCAGAGGTATGAATCTGTAAGTTCTCCAAATCACGTTACACTAAATTTTCCAAAAGATTGTAAACAATGCCATACAACAAATGGCGGCTGGAAACCGGCGAGTTTTGCTAATCATGATTCATTCTATCCTTTAACTGGAGCTCATAATTTAATTAGAAATAATTGTTCTCAATGCCATTCAACCGGTTATAGTTCTCCGGCACGTCAGTGTGTAAATTGTCATCAGCAAAATTATAATGGTGCACCGAATCATCTATCACAGGGTTACCCCACGGATTGTTCGCAATGTCATACAACAACAGTTTGGCAAGGAGCTACATTTAATCATTCATCAACAAATTTTCCATTAGTTGGTGCACATACAAGTGTATCATGTCAGCTATGTCATACAAACGGATATGCAGGAACACCAACAACATGTATCTCGTGCCATCAAAGTAAATTTACCACAGCACCAAATCATGTTGCACAAAATTATCCTCAAGATTGTAAACAGTGCCATTCTCCTGTAGATTGGAAACAAATAAGTTTTGATCATAATACAACTAGATTTCCTTTAGTCGGATCGCATGTTAATGTTAGTTGCAGCTCGTGTCATATAACTAAACTAACAGGAACACCAACAACATGTATCTCATGCCATCAAACAAATTTTAATAGTGCACTAAATCATGTTGCACAAGGATACCCAACAGATTGTGCAAAGTGCCATACCACAGTTGCATGGAACGCAGTTACATTCAATC
>JAPLFF010000002.1 GCA_026390775.1 Ignavibacteriales bacterium
GGGGTGAGAAAAACCCAGAGTCCGATGGATGGCAATGTTCCATATGTAAAGCTGAGGTTGGAGAAGAAGATAAAGTATGTCCTAAATGTGGAGCGAATTTAGAAGAGTAAATTGCATAACCAGCTTTTCCACATGACAGCGGTTTCAATGCGTCATTATTCAAGTTTTCGGGTTTGGTAAAAGGCAAGCATTGCAAGTAACATTATTCTGTTAAATAAATTTGTTAAAAACTATTAGCGTTAGTTTTTCATTGCGGCATCGTTGTTTGGGGCGGCGTGTTAGGTGCAACGCCGTGAGGCAACTTTTAAATAATATAGGTTTTAAATGGCGAGAATAATTATAGGAACTTTACTTTGTATTTGGGGATTGGGTATGATACTAGCAGTAATTCTAGCTCCAGAAGAATTTGAAGGCCGCCCACAGCTTGGTCTATTGGCAACATCATTAGTATTTATTATACCCGGAATTATTTTGATTTACTTTGGCAATAAAGCGCGAAAGAATAGGAAAAATAAAAACGATAAAGAGTATATTCAAAAAAGTATAACTAAAAAAAGCACTGAAGTTAAAGTTGATAAAAAAAGTAGTCCGATTGAATATCCTATCATTCAGAAACAGAGAAAAGTTAAAACTAATTCACGGAAAGAAATTATACTGCTGATAAATGAAATAGTTACCTACGCAGATTCGATCCCTTCAAAGATTGGTGAACAAGAATTAAGACTCGCAAAGTTAACAAAATATGGGCACGACTTTATTTCTGATATTGAATCTGCTATACGTTCTTCTATACAGATTGGTAATCCAGAATATATTTATGTAAATGCTGGCCTATTATGCGAGGCTATAGGGAAAATGAAAGGAGCCAATGCATTCACTATTCTATCAAATCTTCTTACTTCAGAAACGGATATTCAAGAATATAAATACATTAGAATTGGAGCTATTCGTGGACTGATGCAATTGGGCAATAAAAGAGCCATAACTTTATTGAAAGAATTAAAAGATCCAAACATACCTGAATCAACAATAAACGAAGCTATACAATTTTTTGAAATTCATATAAGGAGCCATAAAATGAGCGATGAAAACAGTCAATTGCTTTTCGCAAAACAACTCATGGATAATGTTGAATTCGCGAATGATGCTGGACTTAAAAAATTGTTAGAGATTATTAATACCGGTTCAGAACGAGTTGTAAATGGTACCAGTTATGCTCCAGGGGCTTTCGCAACTTGGAAACATATCGTTAGTCAAAGACCAGAATTATTTTCAGCTGCGGTGATGTCTGAATTAGAGAAACTTGATAAAGAAGGAGAGGGATATGGTCAACAAGCAGCCCAATATGTGAAGAGTTTCTTAAAAAAATAAAAATTGCATGTCCATATCCAAAACTTCGTGCACAGATAAAAATTTACAATTGTAATTAACTTTTTCGAGAAAGTAATAGCATTACAAAGTATTCAGTTCTGGGCAATATTTTCACGAAGGGTAAATAGATCCCTGACGCTCCGCGCAAGTTCTAAAGAAGTTTCTGCTTTATAATAAAACACCTTGGAATTACAGATTCTCTTCAGATTTTATATATAGTTTCAAACATCAAAAGGAGAAATATTTATGAAACATAACATCACAATTGTTCTTGGACTAATAATTGCCATTACGACGATTGCAACATTTGCTCAGAACAAGAAAAAAGTAGAAATGCCTAAAGCAATTACTGGAGCTTTTCAAAAAGCTTATCCGAATGCAAAACTTTTATCCTTTTCCAAAGAGAAAGAAAAAGGGCAAGTACAATACGAAGTTGAGAGTCAAGACGGAGCTACAAGACGCGATTTAATATATGATGTAAATGGAAATGTGCTAGAGATAGAAGAAGTTATTTCTGCAGAAGATTTACCTGCAGTTATCAAACAAGTATTAGAAAAGGATTATAAAAATGCCATTATAGTAAAAGCTGAAACATTGGTTAGAGGTGATGTATTAGCATATGAACTTTCTATGAAAAAGGGTAATAAAAAATTTGGCCTAACATTCGATAAAGATGGTACATTAAAAAAGTAACATGGAATTTTTCGTTCTAGTATTTTTATTTATTGTCGATATCCAAAACTCCGTGCACATTAAAAATTACAATTATGATTGACTTCTTCGAGAAAGGAATGTGGAATTGCATTACAAAATTTTCAGTTCCGGTAATTATTATTACAAATGGAAAATAGATCCAAAACTCTACGCACAAGTAAAATATAATGGTAAGTGGTTCGATGTTTTGGATGAATATGAAGACAAAAAAATAAATTTATAATAATTTTATGCAAGATACTGCTTTTGTTACGCTTGTCTCGTGGGTGATCGCGCACGGATATTTTATTTTATTCATCGCCACTCTTGTTGAGGGTCCGTTCGTAACTGCCGCCGCGGGTGTTGCGGCTGCTTTGGGATATTTTAGTTTACCTCTTATTATCCTTGTTTCAGTTGCGGGAGATTTGGTCGCTGATGTAGCAATCTATGCGGTTGGGTATTTTGGAGGAAAACCGTTTGTAGAACAATATGGGCATTATGTAGGGCTTACGTCGGTGCGTATGAAAAAACTTGAGATACTTCTTCATAAAAATTTGGGAAAAGCAATGATTTTTGTAAAATTGACTCCCGCGATTCCTGTTGCTGGTCTTTTAATGATTGGGTCTATGCGCGCTCCTTTAAAAAGATTTGCAGAAATCTCATTGCTTATTACATTTCCTAAATCCATTTTATTTGCCCTTATTGGTTTTTATTCAGGGAAAGCGTATACCTATTTGAGCGGGAGTATAGCAATTGCTCAGTATTTACTGTTTGTGGGAGTGCTTCTTATAATTGCGGTATATTTTATTAATAGATGGGCTGTGAGTTATTTTGTAAAAAAAATGAATGAAAATGAAGAAGATACGTTGTAACAAAACGTGTACCGCTACTGCAGTTACAAATGTTTAGGTATTTAAGACAGTGTAGTAAGATGAGATGTCAAACAACGGCAGATAAATAATGGTTCGTTTTATATATAAAATAATCCATTGGATAACAGAAGCGTTTCCTAATATGGGGGCGCGGTTTATTGATTCTGTTGTGTTTGTTCTTGCGGGAAATATGTTGCTATATAAAATTATACATGCGCGGAATGTACACCTTCTTAAGAAAGTCAAGAAGTTTGAAAAAATATGCGTTATCGCTGATGTGAATGTGGGTGACGCAGTTATGAATCAGGCGTTTATTTTCGCGTTGCGGGATTTTTTCCCCGATGCATGCATTGATTATGTTATTAAAAAATCTGCGCTTCATTTGGTGGAGGGAAATAAAGGGATTTCACATGTGTGGCCGGTATACACAACCGCTCCGTTCCCAAGCGAACGCGATATCCAAGAAGTAAACACGATTCTTAAACAAACTGATTTTGATGTAGTATTTAATCTCTCTCCGTTTCTATATTCTCGTAGAATAAAAATCCCGCGTGGGACAAGTGTTGTCGGTTTTTTTGGCATTGTAATCATTCTTATACGAGCGATGAAGAACAAAACAGATAAAAGTCATATGATGTTTTTTAATTATCGCTTTATCAGTGAATTATTCTCTCATTTCAAAAAGTCGGTAAGAAACGCTGAGTTTTTGGGGGTATCTTTGATATTATCTCAAGATGCTATTGATTTGGCAAAAAAATTTCTCGTTGGTAAAAATAGTAAACCAGAAACCCCGAAAGTATTTCTCAACACTGATACCTCTTCTCGATTTACAAAGATTCCTTTTGATATACAAAAAAATTTACTTGAAAGACTAATAAATCTCCCATGTGATGTTTTGTTGGGAGGAGGACCTGTCCATATTGAAAACTACATGTACTTATAAAAAGCAAAAAATTGTATGACCATTTAAAAATTTATTACTGAATAGATCATATATAATAGATAGAAAAAATTTTGACTTGGTCAAAAAATGGTCAGAACAAATACATTGTTTCGCATTAAATTTTTGCCGAGTATTATTATCCAAAATTAATTTTAAGCTAGACATGCTGATCATAAGCAGATTCCACTAGGTATTTTTTATAGATATTACCTTTTATATAATTACTGCCATAGTGTTTGCCATAGTGAAATAAGATTAAATTTGAAAAGTGCGGGGTTCAATCAAGATTGTGAATTATTTTTTCTACACGGAATTTTGGATAGGGGCAGTTATGTTTTGGTTAAAGTTTAGTAAACATCATAATCTTAAAATAGGAGAAAAATAAAATGGAAGTTAAAATTGAAAATGGAAAACTTATCATCAGCATTGATTTGCAGGAACCGACACCAAGTGCATCTGGAAAAACATTAGTAGTAGCGACTACACATGGGAATGTGGCTACACAATGTGTTATTGAGGGCAAAAATGTTGTAATTGGACTGAACGCTTACATAAAAAAATAACCTTCCGCAGTTTCTGTTGCATTGCGAGGAATTAAATTTCAGTCACTTTTTGGTCACCGCCATTTTTCAAAACATTGAATCTATTGATTAAAATGAATTCGGCGGAGAATAAGTTATTCTCCGATTCATAATAAGTCACTCAATTTCATTAATTATAAAAAAATAATTGTTGAGGCTAAATATAAAGCTGGGTTCTTTGTTTGAAAAAACCGAGACAGAAAGAGAAAATAGATTTTATCATTTTTAGTTTTTACGTGTTGATTACAATAGAGTAAAAATATTAATTTTAGGGCGAATTCAATATTTTTATTGCGGATCGACTTTTGAATAGGGACATTCGCTGAATCTTCATGAAATAATAATGACCTATCATCATATTTGTTTAATCGTTTAACCAAGATTATTATCTAATTAAATTTTAATTATGGTAAAAATGGGCAAAAAATGAATAAATTTATCGAAAAAATTAGCTTGACTTAACTATAGATTTGGATTACATTTAGTTTAGTTAAACGTTTAACTTCTATGTCATATACAATTAAAAATGTAGCGGAGAAAGCAGGCGTTTCTACAGCGACAGTTTCCTTAGTCGTTCACAATAATAAACGAATTTCCCCTGATACCCGAAAAAAAGTACTGAGGGTTATAAAGCAACTAAACTATTATCCATCAAGATCAGCCAGAGGATTAGTAACCCAAAAGACCGGCAACATTGGCTTTATCCTTACAGAAGATCACTTCTTAAAAACTGAACCTTTCTACACAAGAATATTTTTAGGTACAGAATTCGCTACTCGTGAGACAAATTATTACGTATTGCTTACAACAGTAAATTCCGTTTTCGCTAATGACGAACCATTACCGCGATTCATTGAAGAAAAAAGTGTGGACGGAATAATTATTGCCGGTAGGGTGCCTTCAGCACTTATAGATCGCATAATACAATATGAAATTCCAATCGTGTTTGTTGACTATTATCCTCCGAGCGGCGACTATCCGGTGATTATGATTGATAATGTAAAAGGCGGATTACTTGCAACGCAACATCTCATTGATCTGGGTCATGAAAAAATTGGTTTTATCGGCGGTGATTTGAATCACCCTAGCATTTCTGATCGTTTATTTGGATATAGAAAAGCGTTGAGGCAGTCTTCGATCGGAGTAAAAGATTCTTACATAAGCATCGAAGAACAAAACACTACAAAACAAACCGGGTATTCTGCTGCAGAAAAATTATTTACGAAAGCTCCTGATTTAACCGCGGTCTTTGCGTGTAACGACGCTATGGCTTTGGGTGTTCTGCAATTTTTAAAAGATCGTAACTATAAAGTGCCTGAGGAGATATCGTTGATTGGTTTCGATGACGTAGAATCTGACTTGTTGGTAAATCCCACTATCAGTACTATAAAAGTACCCCAAATTGAATTGGGTATGGAAGCAATGAAACTAATCGTGAATGTTGTAGAGAATAATGATTTGTCTCCAAAGAAAACTTTAATCCCCGTTGAACTTGTAATAAGAGAATCAACAAGAAAAATTATTTAGCAGGTTGACCTATTCATTTATGTTATCATTACAATTAACAGCACATAAGCAGTTAGAAATTATTGATTACCCGTTAAGGAAATTAGAACCCGACGAGTTGCTAATGAAAATAGCGGCAGCGGGAATCTGTGGAACGGATTTTCATTTGTTCACCTGTGAAGCGAAGGTTGATTTGCCTGTTATTATCGGCCATGAGTTTTGTGGTATCGTTGTGGATAGAGGTTCCACCTTAGACGGATTTACAAATGATGATCACGTAGTAATTGATCCTAATATTTATTGCGGTAAATGTTTTTATTGCCGAAACGGAAAGATAAATTTTTGTGAGAATCTATCTGCGCTAGGGGTTAACATAAACGGTGGATTAGCAGAGTATTGCATCGTTCCATCGTCGCAGGTGTATCGGTTGCCGGAATCATTCCCATTCTCACGCGCTTCATTTACTGAGCCTCTCTCGTGTTGTCTTCGCGGTATGGACATAATAAAAATCAAACAAGGTGAGACTGTTGCGGTAATAGGCGGTGGAACAATCGGATTGTTTATGGTTCAGTTAGCAAAAATTTCTGGCGCTTCTTGTATAATTTTAATTGAACCAGTTGACAACAAGAAAAAAATCGGATTGAGTTTAGGGGCTACTCATTCTTTTCATCCATCGGAAGAAAAATTATCGGAACAGATTTCCGATTTGACACATGGCGGTGTTGATGTTGTAATTGAATGTGTTGGTCATTCATCAGCTGTCAACCTTGCATTCAATCTTACTAAGAGAGGTGGAAGGATTCTTATCTTCGGGTTAAGCCCGAGCAATTCAAAAATAGAATTCAATCTTCAAGAAGCTTTTTACAAAGAACTTTCAATTAATACTTCTTTGCTGAATCCGTTTACATTCCAGAGAGCTATCAACTTGCTTAGTTCCAATCAGATAAATGTCGAAGAATTTCTTACTAAAAAAATGAATTTAGCGGATGTCCAAAATCTATTCTACTCCGGAAGAAACAATAATATAATTAAATATCAATTCGTTAATCAATAAGGGAGCAGTTATGAAACAAATATCATTCTATTTTAAGTACTGGTTTTCTGGAATTGTATTTCTTGCGATGCTGTTTCCTGCTGTGATTAAAGCACAGGCAGGGATAAATAGCATCGGAAGTTTTGAGAGCGACTTGCCTTCGTATTGGACGAAGGGAACTGAACCTGCGGGAGCTACATTAACGTGGGCAAGCGATCAATCGAGATCGTTGGGCAAATCGTTGAAGATAACCAAGAGTGCAACAAGCGACGTAGCGATGTGGCAGTCGGAGAACATGGCCGATTAC